>NZ_JBBKTT010000003.1 GCF_037892425.1 Lacibacter sp. H375 | reverse complement strand
GATGAGACACCAACGGTGAGCAGTGACCTGGTGAGTGGTGATGCGATCAATGCACAGCCAACACAGGTGTATGATAATAAGAATGTGGGCAATGCACATGTAATGACACCATCCGGCTTAACGATCAAGGATGGCAGCAATGCAGACATGACTGGCAACTATAACATCAGTTATGTAACAGTGAGCACTGGTGTGATTACACAGAAACCGATTACAGTTACAGCCGTAACAGATAGTAAGGTGTATGATGGAACAACCACATCA